>DASZZN010000011.1 GCA_035544955.1 Candidatus Dormiibacterota bacterium | reverse complement strand
GACTTAATCGCGCTGGTGACGAGCGCAGGGACCAGGACGCGCTTTTCGAAATCCGTCCCGCCCTGGGTGAAGGTTCCCGTGAACAGGAAGGCTGGCTCGAGGTAGGTCGTTCCGCTCCCCGCCGCCACCGCGATGTAGACGAGCTGCTCCCTGGTCAGCGCAACCGTAGGAAAGGGCGACAGCGAGGGAAACTGATCGGGTGCCATCGCCGGTGGAGCGACGAGCGCGTCTGGAACCGCGGACGCCGGCGGACGCAGCCCATAGGTTGCGGATTGCGCCGCCAGGCGCACTACCCCGTCGGCGCTGACGACCTGCCCACCGGACTCGACCTCCACCAGAATGCCCTGCGGACTTCCGCTGCGGTCGACCTCTGGAACCCGAGACGAGCCCACTAGAATCTCGCGCTGATACAGAACGGAGAAGACGGTCAAAGAAAACGAGGAATATCTGGTTACCGTCACGGCGTCGTCCCATGTCGGCGTGAGCCCGCGCGTGCGCAAGAAGGCGTCGGCGGCGGCGCGAGCAGCGTCCGAGCTGACCGGGGTCACGGCAGGCGTCACGGCCTTCAGGCGGCTGATGACGAAGTTCGGTTCGACTCCCACCGGGTTGTCGTGGTTGATCACCATGTTGAAGTCGCCCGGGAGTTGGTAGACTCGTGCGGTCGCCCAGGCGCCAGAGAGGGTCCCGCCCACGCCCCTCGCGAAGGCATCCAGTTCGACGGGAGTCGGCAGGGTGACGCGCTCGACGGGGGCGGTCCCAATTGCCTTGGGGAGATGGCCCGACCAGCTCAACTTTGCTGGGCCGACGTACGGGATGGCCAGCGCGGTGGAGTCGGCGACACCGCCCATCCCGAGCGGCGGGTTCAGCATCGGCGGGAGCAGTTTGCCGAATGCGGGTGTGACGGGGGCCGAAGCCGTTGGGTGGGCGCGATGCGTAGCAAGGTAGAGGCCAGCCACCCCAACCACGAGCAGGACGGCGGCCGCGGCGCCGGCCAGGTTCGGTGAGCGACGCGTCATGAGCGATGTAACGAAACTCGCTCACCTCTAATGCGCGTCGTGTCTGCGGGACATCAGGCCCGAGCCCTTTATCGGCCCAGAAGTTAGTCAATAGCTCGTGGCGGACAGTATTCGAACAGCCGAATCCGCTGGCTGCGCCGGTTTGCTTAAGCGGATAACCTCCTCAGATGGAGCAGTGGGGGCCGCCGAGAATCGAATGGGAAGAAAACGGCCGAGCGGAGGCCGCGTCCGTCGAGGAAGTCGATCGGCTTGGGACGTGAGGAGTCCATTCTGAGCTGGGTCCAAGCGAGCGGCGATCCCCCGTACTACGCCAGCAAAGGCGACCCAGACTCGCAAGGCAACGGCCTACAAACGTGGAGTGGGACGAGGTCTGAGAAAGGTCATAGCCCGTGGCGGACACTAATCGAACAGTCGATTTCGATCCGCGGCAGGAGGCGTGGTTTCTGCGGTATTTTTAGCATGAACGGGTGCCTTCAGACGTGTCGTCGTCCAGTACTGGCCACGGCATGAGCGCCGCCAAAGCGGTAGTCGTCGGCCATCTCGTCGTCTCGGTGCCCGTGCTTGCGATCGTCGCAGTGGTAGGACTAGGCGGTTACGTTTGGTTGGCGCTGCCTGGACTTTTGATAGGAGGTCTGGTCGGCTGCGGCGTGGCCTGGATTTGCTGGTCGTGGACCGTGCCGAAGTGGAGGCGCTGGGCGCTAAGTCGGGGCGCTTCGCCCGACCGCACGCAGCGGCTGGCCGCGGCCACAGGCCTGACATGGCCAAGAGGATGGATCTTCGAGCGGACTGAATTCGGGCCAAAGAACAGACCCGAGTAGTTAGGCCTGGCGTTGGTGGACTCCGATCTGAGAGATGTGCGATTCGGGAAGTAGCCCGTGGCGGACACTCTTCGAACGATCGGCAACGATAGCCGGAGACGATACCTGCCCTACCGAGGCGCGAGGTCGTGAAACCAGGCGTTTGCGCTGTGGCGGGTTAGCAGGACGATCGTCGCCGAAAGTGGGAGGCACGCGAGCACAAGACTTAACGGGCCTGTGATTCCTGCCACGGAGACAAAAATCCAGTTGAGCGGCGTGCAGAGCCCTTCTAGGGCAATCGCGATCGGACGAGCAATGCGCCACATCGGCAGGCCGGTCAGCGCGGTGATAACCAACAGTCCTCCGAAAAAAGCCGGGGGAATGACAATGACTCGGCCCAGCGTGTTGCCCTCCGCTCCGCGTAAGAAATCACTACCCGGGTCGATCATGAGGAACACCATTGGCCAGACCAAAAGAAGCCCATGAGCCGAGAGGAGTGCCACGGCCGTCGCGACCGGGAGTGGCAGTCTCCGGCGACCCGGCTGTTCCATCAGTGGAGCATCGGTCGGCACGCTACCTATCCTGCTAGGAGCGGCCGACGATCACGCCAAACTGGCGCGGAACGTGAAGGAATCGTCGGGACCGCGTCGATTGACGCGCTGCGCTAGGGGCGAGGCCATGGTAGCCCGTGGCGGACACTAACCGAACAACACCCGTGCCCGGTGGATGCGTGGTCCGGGGCCAGGATCGCCCGGGCGCCCGGCCAGTCAGCAGCGCGCGCGTACCATGATCTGCTCGACGACGGCTGTCTTGGCGTCCGCGTAATTCTGGACATATTTCCATTTCTTTTGGGCGAGTTCGAGCTTCGTTCGGGCATATAGTTCGCGATCGGACGGGTTGATACGCAACCAGTTACGAAACGCCAGCATACGCTCGATCTCGGGACAGCCTGACGAAAAGACATGCAGGTTGATGTTGGTGTCGGGTCCCTTGAACAGCCGGTGCTCATTCCATTCCGGCTCCCGGATACGTAAGACGTAGCCGGCGGTCTCCATGGCGGGGACGTAGGCTGGCTCGTCGGCGGAGTTCTCTAGCACAAGAAGCAGGTCGATAATCGGCTTAGCCGAAAGTCCGGGCACTGCTGTTGAGCCGACGTGTTCGAGTTGGAGAACTCTATCGCCGAGTACCGCGCGAATCCTTTCCGCTTCGCGCCTGAACCGGTCTGGCCAGCCGGGATCGTAGTCGACAAGGCGCACTCTGGCGGACAACGGCTCGAGCTCGCCGATCGTCACAGCACGGATTTGCTCCTCCGTCATTGGGGCGTCAGGTTCGCGACGTTCTTCTCCCATTGTCCCTAGTTCCTATGCGGCAGCCCGATTAAGGTAGCCCACGGCCTG
>DASZZN010000010.1 GCA_035544955.1 Candidatus Dormiibacterota bacterium | reverse complement strand
ATGTGCGGCAGGTTGCAGACCGTCTCGACATTGTTCATGATCGTTGGCTTGCCGTAGAGGCCCTTGATCGCCGGGAAGGGCGGTTTGAGCCGGGGCTCGCCGCGATAGCCCTCGAGCGAGGTCAGCAGCGCGGTCTCCTCGCCACAGATGTAGGCGCCTGCCCCGCGGTGCAGGATGACGTCGATCTCGTAGCCCTTGCCCAGCACGTTCTTGCCGAGGTACCCCGCCTGGCGGGCCTCCTCGATCGCGGCCTCCAGCGCCTCGTGCTGCGGCAGGTACTCGCCGCGGATATAAATGAAGGCGAGGTTGCACCCGATCGCGTAGCTGGCGATCAGGATCCCCTCGAGCACCTGGTGCGGGCTCTTTTCGATCAGGTAGCGATCCTTGAAGCAGCCCGGCTCGCTCTCGTCGGCGTTGCAGACCAGGTATCGTGGATAGACGCCCTTGGGCAGGAAGCTCCATTTGTTGCCCGTCGGGAAACCGGCGCCGCCACGGCCGCGGAGTCCGCTCTTCTTGACCAGCTCGACCAGCTCGTCGGGCTGCATCTCGAGCGCCTTCTTGAAGCCGGTGTAGCCCCCGGTCCGTTCGTAGACCGCAAGCTGTTCGAGATTCTCGGTGTGAAAGTCCTTGGTGAGGACTGGCTTGAGTCCCATCAGTTCTGCGTCCTCTTCCCTCTCGGCCGCGCGGCGACGGCCGCTTTCTCGGGCTTTGCGTCGAGCGGCGATAGCTCGGTCCGCAGCCGATGGATGATCGCGTCGATCCGCTCCGGCGTCAGGTCCTCCTCGAAGTGGTGGTCGACCTGCATCATCGGCGCGCCGCCGCAGGCCCCCAGGCATTCGATCGTCGAATGCCAGGTGATCGCCCCATCCTTCGTGGTTTGGCCATCGCGGACACCCAGCTGCTGCCCGAGGTAGGCGGCCATCTCGTCGGCGCCGCGCAGCATGCAGGGCGCGTTGACGCAGATCACGACGTCGTGCCGGCCCTCCGGCCGGGTGAGGAACATCGAGTAGAAGGACGCGGTGGCCTCGATCAGCGACGGCGGCAGGCCGAGGATCTGCGCGATCTCACCCATCGCCTCTTTGGTGACGTAGCCTTGCTCGTGCTGCACCGCCCAGAGGGCCGGGATGATGGCCGATTGCTTCGACGGGTAGCGCGCGGCCCGCACCCTGATTTCCTCGACGGTCGGCTTCGCCAGCGCCATCAGCGGTCCACATCCCCGAGGATGAAGTCCATGCTGCCCATGATGGCGATGACATCGGCCAGCAGGACACCCTGTACCAGCTTCTTGAGTGGTTGGAGGTTGCAGAACGAGGGCGGGCGGACCTTCATCCGGTACGGCTTGTTCGTCCCGTCGGAGACGAGGTAGAAGCCGAGCTCACCTCGCGGACTCTCCACGAAGGCGTAGACATCACCAACCGGGCCTTTGAACCCTTCGCTCACCAGCCGGAAGTGGTGGATAACAGACTCCATGCTCTTGCTCAACTCGCTCCGGGGGGGCAGCGCGACTTTGCGATCGTTCGTCAGCCACGGGCCCGAGGGAAGGCTGTCAATGACCTGCTGCAAGATCTTCAGGCTCTCGCGCATCTCCTGGACGCGAACCCGGTAGCGGTCATAACAATCGCCGTTCGTGCCGAGGGGCACCTGGAACTCGTACTGCTGATAGCCACAGTAGGGGAAGGCTTTGCGGACGTCGTAGTCGACGCCGGAGGCTCGCAGCATCGGCCCGGTCACCCCGGTCCTGATCGCATCCTCGCGTGACAGGGCGCCAATCCCCTCGAGGCGCTGGTGCCAGATCGGGTTGTCGGTCAGCATCGCCTCGAAGTCGTCGATCCGGCCCGGCATGACGTCGATGAATCGCTGGAGCTGGTCGAGCCAGCCCTCGGGCAGGTCCCAGGCGACGCCGCCGACCCGGGTGAAAGAGGTCATCATGCGAACGCCCGAATAGGACTCGTTCAGGTCGAGCACCAGCTCGCGGTCACGCCAGGCGTAGAAGAAGCCGGAGTAGACGCCGAGGTCGAGACCGGCCGTGCCCAGCCACAGCTCGTGGCTGGCGATCCGTGCCAGCTCCATCATCAATACCCGGATCGCCTGCGCCCGCGGCGGCACCTCCACGCCGATCAGCTTTTCGATGGACATCACGAACCCGACATTGTTGATTGGTGGCGCCAGGTAATCCATACGGTCGCTGAAGGTGATGCCCTGGGTGTAGGTCTTCTCCTCGAAGGACTTTTCGAAGCCGGTGTGGAGATACCCGATGTCCGGGTCGGCATCACGCACCACCTCGCCGTCAAGCTTCAGCCGCACCCGGAGAACGCCGTGCGTGCTCGGATGCTGCGGGCCCATGTTGAGCTCGATCCATTCTGTCGGCGGCTCGTGCTCCGGGCCGAACGGCTCGGGAGCCGGGCCGGGGCCGAACGGTTCCTGCGCAATGCGCGTTTCAGCCACGGATCGCGTCGGGCTCCAGCCCTTCAAGCTTCTGGTCGCTGAAGATGACCGGTTCGCCGAAGGAGACATAATCCTTCCGCAGCGGATGGCCTTCCCAGCTCTGCGGCATCAGCAGCCGGCGCAGATCGGGGTGGCCGTCGAACTTGATCCCGAGCAGGTCCCAGGTCTCGCGTTCGTGCCAGTTCGCGGCCGGCCAGATCTCGGTCAGGGTGGGCACATGCGGCTCGGGCATCGCAGCCGTCGTCTTGATACGGATGCGGGTCTTGTTCGCCAGCGAGCGCACCTCCCACACGACGGTGAACCGAGGATCGCGGGCCGGCCAGTCCACGGCGGTGGCGTAGAGGAAGTAATCGAAGCCCTCCTCATCCCGCAGGTAGCGGGCGACGTCGACGACCGCGCTCGGGTCCACCACGATGCTCAGGTCGCCGCGGAAGTCCGAACTCTCTCGCAGCGCTTCTTTGAAGCGGCTGCCCAGGTTCTCGACGAGCATCAGCGGGCGTCAGGCGGGGCGCTTGACCAGCGGCTCGCCGCGGATCTTGCGCTGCAGCTTGACGACGGCATCGATCAGGGCTTCCGGCCGTGGCGGGCACCCGGGGACGTAGATGTCGACCGGCACGATCTTGTCCACGCTCTGGACGATCGCGTAGTTGTTGAACATGCCGGCGGAGGAGGCGCACGCACCCATCGCAATCACCCACTTGGGTTCCGGCATCTGGTCGTAGATCTGGCGGAGCACTGGCGCCATCTTGATGGACACCCGCCCGGAGACGATCATCAGGTCGGCCTGGCGGGGCGAGGCGCGGAAGAGCTCCGACCCGAAGCGCGACAGGTCATGCCGCGGGCCCACCGTTCCCATCATCTCGATGGCGCAGCAGGCGAGACCGAAGAGCGCCGGCCAGATCGCGCTCGACCGACCCCAGTTGATCACCCGGTCCAGCGTGGTGGTGAGCACGTTGTCGCCCAGCGCATTGAGCGGCGTAGGTCCAGCCGCGCGACCGGTCGGCATCGGGCCTGGACGAAGCGTCAGTTCCCCCATTCGAGCGCTCCCTTTCGCCAGACATAGATCAGCGCGACCAGCAGGATGGCAGCGAAGACCGCCATCTCGGCAACCCCGAACCAGCCCAGCCCCTTGAGGATGACCGCCCAGGGGTAGATGAAGATCGCCTCGACATCGAAGATGATGAAGAGCATGGCGGTCAGATAGAAGCTGACCGCGAATTTGCGCCGGGCGCCCGAGCGGGGCACGATGCCCGACTCGTAAGGCAGGTCTTTGGCCGCGGAGTCCCGGTGGCCGGCCAGCCAGGGTGGAAAGAAGAGCGCAATGAGGCCGAAAACGAAGACCGCGGCAAGAAAAATGAGCAAGGGAAAGTAGTCGCTCAGCACGGTACGCGGCTAGTCTAGCAAAGAGGTTTCTGAATACAGACGGCCGATTGATTGCCGGCGCTCGAATCAGGTCAACGCCCTATGGGCGCAGGTCCTCCAGCTCCCAGAGCGCGCCCGGGTGATGCGGCGGAGGGAACCGACCATCCGGATTCTCCTCCCGAAATTGGCGGGAATGCTTGCGGAAACCGCACACGGTGCACGTGTACTGGCCCGCCACTGGGATGGGATCGCCCGGCTTGAACCGATCGCCGATCCGAAATCCCTTGCCGGGCTCGTTCCGCGGCGCGGCCCCGCCGGGGGACCAGGCCCCGCTACCCACCAGAGGGCGCGGTGGGACACCGCCGTTGGCATCCGGCTTGGCCGAGGCGGCCGAGGGGGCCGCGGCCGGCTTTGGGAAGTACGGCGCCGCCGCCCCGGGCTTGCGCGGGTCGCGGGTCCAGCCCAGGGCGTTGATTTCCCGCAGCCAGCGCTTCAGATAGACGCGCTGCTTGACGTCGCTGACGTCGACGATTTCCTCGAATGGGATGAAGAGGTCGGGCTGGCCGGGGTGCACCACCCGCATGTAGGGCTCGGTCGACACGAAGAGCGCTTGCGCGGACTGCGGCGGGCCGTCAAAGATCTCCCGCACCACGCCGAGCTCACCATCGCGCGCTTCCACCGTGTCGCCCACGCTGACGACCCACTGGACTACGGGCATGAGAAATCTCCCACAGTCATGGAATCGCGCGTATTCTAAGTCACGTGGCCGACGAGAGGTTCGGGCCCAACACCGCCGAGGTCGAGGCGCTGTTCGAGCGGCTCCGCCGGCTGACGCCCGATGAGTGGGAGCGGGTGGCCAAAGCAGCCCCCGGGGTGGGCGCGATACCCGACCTCGAGGTTAAGCAATCCCCGGAATACTTCCAGGCCCTCGAGGCGGCGACGCGGATCGCCAAGAGTGACGTCTTCCCTGGATCAGAGTCCGCCTTTTACGACGCGATGCGCACCGCCCAGCTGGTCGCCGATGCGAGCGCGTTTCAGCCGTCGACGCGGCCGGAACCCGCCAGCTCGACGGTCGTCGATGAGCGGCTGCCGCCCGATGCGGAGGCCGAGGCCATCATCCGCATGATGTCGACGGCGTACGAAGAGGAGTCCTGGCGCCGCGTCATGAACGCCTGCATGGTCGCCGCGGGCGCGCTGGTAGTCCGCGACTGGCTGACGCCCGGGGGCTATCAGCTGCTCTGGCAGCCGATGCAAATCGATACATAGGCTCGCGCAGTCGTCTCACCGCCCAGGCGCTCGCGATCTATGGGTTGACGGTCTGGGTCAGAGTCGCCGCTGCGGTATTGTTCTGATAGTTGCCACCAGCTGCCGTGTAGACCGCGGTGATGATGTGGCTCCCTACCGTCAGGGTGCTGATGGTGCAGGACGCCTGGTTGCTTGCGCTCCCTGTTCCAAGTGCTGCGCTGCAGAGGGTGGTAACGCCTTCCATGAACGCGACCGTTCCGGCACCAATGCCTGGGTTGGCGAATGTCGAGGTGACGGTGGTGCTCAGTGTGATGATTTGGCCGTTGGCGCTGGGGTTTTGGTCGCTGCCGGCGGTCGCGGTTGTGGTTGCCGCCGGATTGACCACCTGGCTGAGCGTCGCGGCGGCGGTGCTGTCTTGGTAGTTGCCACCTGAGGCGGTATAGACCGCGGTGATGGTGTGCGCCGCCGCCACCAACGTGCTCACCGTGCAGGCCGCCACGTTCATCCCGCCACCTGTTCCCAGGCTGGCGCTGCAGATCGTGTTCGGACCTTCTTTAAACGCGACCAAGCCGTCACCCGAGCCGGGATTGAGGTCTGGCGACGTCACTGTGGCGCTGAGCGTGATCAGCTGGCCATAGGTACTGGGGTTCTGGTCGCTACCGGCCGTCGATGTCATGGTTGACGCAGTGCTCACCGTTTGGCTGAGCGTGCTGGCGGCGCTACTGTTCTGGAAATTGCCGCCGGGCGTCGCGCTATAGACGGCTGTGATGTTGTGTGCTCCAACAGCCACGGTGTTGGTCGTGCAGGCCGCTTCATTGGACGTGCTGCCCGTCCCAAGGGCGGCCGAGCAGAACGTTGTGGCTCCCTCGGTGAACGCGACCGTCCCGTCGCTTCCGCCCGGGTCGATGCCGCCGGCGACGGTGGTCATCACCTTGGCACTCAGGGTGATTGCCTGGCCGTAGGCCGTTGAGCTCGCGGTTGTGGCCGCCTGCGCTGTTGTGGTGGGTGCTTGCGTTACGGTCAGGGTCGCCGTTATCGGGACCCCCAGTGCGGCCGGCGCGGGGGTGAAGAAGTGGTCGGGATCACCCGCGTAGCTCGCCTGGACGCCGGCAGGGTATGACCCGGCGTTAATCGTTCCGAGGTTCGCGAGAAGTGTCGCGATACCGGTACCGTCCGTGGTGGCGGTCCCGGTGGCCGACCCGTTGAGCTTGAAGGTGACGGTCTGGTTTGCCAGGTCCACCCCATTGGACGTGAGATGAGCCGTAAGCGTCGCCTTCCCGCCGTAAGCACCATTGGCCGGCGAGGGAACCAGCATCGTCGGCATGATCGATGCACTGAATGTCTTGCTCGCGGGCGTCATGAGGTTGCTGTCCGGGTTGTTGAGGTTGGCAACTGCGTCGTCGACCTCCGGTGGGACACAGTCGCGGCCGCCCTGTAGGGTAAGGGTTTTCACCCCGGCATTGAAATGCGCCAGGTCAAGAACGAACGGGTTGGGCGACCAGTTGTGATCCGTCGTCCAGCCGTTGTTGGTCAAACCCGTCGTCGTCAGGTTGAAGCCCTGCGCAAACGGTACAACCGACGTGTTCATCTGGCGGTTCGTCGCTGCGGCCAGCGCCACGTTGCCGATGCCGTACGCCGGATCCCCGGACAGATCGGGTGCCGCCATCGGGTTGTCACTGGTGAGGGTCAGGGTTGCGGATGGCCGCTGGACGGTGAGAGCGCCGTTCGCCGCAACCGGGCCAGAGATCTTCGCTGCGACGCCGCCTAGCCAGTCATAGTTCGCGTGAAGGTTGCTGTTTCCGACGAGGTCATTGACTGAATTGTTGTAAACATCGCTCTGGCTGACGCTTCCCGTGTCCGCGGCGACACCGGTACCGTTTCCCCGGATGCTCGAACAGGTTACGGTCAACGGGTTTGGACCGGAGCTGGAAAGGGCGGTTCCCGCGAGCCTGTAGAAGGTCGCCCCGCTGACATCGAGTTTCGCGTTGATGATGCTGAGGCCGGCGGTTGCGTAAAGCACCTTGCTGCTGATAAACGTGCTGTCTGCGGCGCCGATATTGATCCCGTTCCAATCGGTCGCGGCTGCGAGCGTGGCCGGCAGCGTCGGGCACGCGTCTGGAATGAAGACGGAGTGGCAGGCCGGCAACCCCGGATTGTCCCTGAGACTGGTGAAGGTCGTGCCCACTGACTGAAGGCTGCCGCCGTTGATGTTGATGCCGCCATTCATGATCTTGACGATGTCGCCTTCGGTTGTCACCAGATCACCATCGACGACCAGCGGGCCGTCGAGGAGATAGCCGAACGTCACATCGGTCGCGGAGGCGGCGACGGCCGTGATCCAGCTGAGCTTCTTCGTCGCCTCCCCGTGGAAGACGATCGCATCGAGTCCGGTCCACTTTCCGGTATTTCCCTGAATGATGGCGCCTGTACCGCTCGTCTCGAAGTCGGCCTTGACGCTGTTCAGATAGATGGCTGGGTAGCGAAGTGCAGTCGGCGGCGGCAGCGCCGACTTGCGCACGTGATTGGTCGTGAGGGTCAGCTGGTCGGCGCCGACGAGGCGGATGCCGTAGGCGCCGGCGTCAGTGATCGTGTTGTTGCTGATGACGGTCGGCTGTCCGGAGAGGCCGTTGGCGATGATGCCGTCCTTACCCGTGCCATCGATCTGAGAATTCGTGACGTTCAGCCGGACGCACGTTCCTGGGGTCGATGAGCAGTTGGCTGGGCTGAAGAAGCTCGCGACGATCCCGTTGGCTCCGACGTTTTGGATCGTCCCGTCATCCACCGAGAAGGGTGTATCGAGGCTGTTGACGCCGTCCTTGCTGGCATTCTTGATCGTGGTGTTCGTAACCTTCAACCGGAAGTTGTCCGGAACGAGCTCGGGGTTGGCAGGGATGGGCCCGCTATCGAGCGAGATACCGGTGTTCGCGTAATTGATCAGCCCGTAGGTGATGGCACCGGTCCCTTTGAGGCCGGCAGCGTTGCTCGTGATCACCAACCCTCCCCAGTCGCCTGGCCCCGGGCTGCACACAGAGACCAGGACCGAGGGACACGAGACGGCCGCCGCATCCGAGCGGTCAACCGGCAAACTGGGGGCGCTCGGATTGTCTTTCAGGCTGGTGAAGATGGCGTTGTTGCTCGTCGGCGAACCCCCTGCCAAGCCGGTCGCGGTAATGTTCCCGCCGTTGATGGTGATCGGTCCGCCGAGTGATTTGACGACGGCGCCCTGC